>NZ_JAOS01000005.1:0-4231 GCF_000523975.1 Mycobacterium sp. MAC_080597_8934
AGGGCGGTCGGCCACGGGAACCGCCCGTCGGGCGCAAAGCCCTCGGCGGCCACCACGGACAGGGTGTAGGCCGCCAGTGCCGCACCGGCCAGCAGCACGGGTTCGGCGGCGCGCGCGGGCAGGGGAACGCCAAGCAGCGGCAGCGGCGCGGCGAAAAGCCTTCGGGCCCACCACAACAGCACCATTTCGACCGCCGTCACCGCGCTCAGGACGGCCACCCATTCCAGCCGGGCCTGCCACCACTGCACGCTGCCTTCGGGGGGCTGCGGCAACAGCCCGGCCGGATATCCGACGATCGCCACGATCACGACTGGAATCATGTGCCACAGGTAGAGGGCCATGATGTTGTTGTTGGCGATCGAGAGCCCCCGCTCGGCCCGGATGGCGCGCAGCGCGCGGTTGAGCGCGGGTGCAGCCGCCATCACGATTCCGGTTTGGGCGCCGCCGAAGGCCAGCAGCGCCACGGTGGGCGGCGTGGTGTTGTCGATGGTCTGGCCGCCCGGCGGATATCCGACGATCGCCACGATCACGACTGGAATCATGTGCCACAGGTAGAGGGCCATGATGTTGTTGTTGGCGATCGAGAGCCCCCGCTCGGCCCGGATGGCGCGCAGCGCGCGGTTGAGCGCGGGTGCAGCCGCCATCACGATTCCGGTTTGGGCGCCGCCGAAGGCCAGCAGCGCCACGGTGGGCGGCGTGGTGTTGTCGATGGTCTGGCCGGGAACCCCGATCATGCTGACCGGATACACGCGCAGCCAGATCAATGCCGCCAGCAGCACCGCCGAGACGCCGGCCAGCAGCCACGGCCGACGGCCCGCCAATGACCCTTCGTGCCAAGCGATCCCGAGCTGATACAGCGTTCCCCAGCCCAACACATAGTTCACCCAGCTGAGGTGGGGCAGATGGGCGCCGATCCGGGCCGCATCGACCACGGCCACCGTCACAGCGAGTGCCGCGGGCACCCACAGCCCCCAACGGCGTTGCACGACAAGCGCAATCGGCGTCAACGACACCACCACCAGATACACCGCCAAAAACCACAGGTGCATGGCCACCGCCCAACCGGCGTACTCGAGCACCGAACCCGCCACGCCGCAGGCGGCCAGCGCGACCACCACCGCCGACACCAGCACCGCATACACCGCGGTCGGCCCGAGGACCCGGGCCAGCCGGCGCTGCAGCCAGGACCGACGGGGCACTCCCTCTTCGTCGTGCCGGTGCGTCCAGGACACTGCGCCGGCGTACCCGGCCACCAGGAAGAAGGTCGGAACCGCCTGGAACGGCCAGGTCAGCCATTGCGTCCAGGGCATGTCCACCAACGGGTTCTGCCGGCCGAACTGCCCGTCGTGATAGGTCACCGATCCGGCCAGCCAGTGCCCGAGCACGATCAGCACCACCCCGGACACGCGGTAATAATCGACCGCCAGATTGCGCGCCGGCCGCGCGCTGTTTGCGTGCTGCATCAGATCGCGGGAAGCTCGACGCGGGACACAGCGCCACGCTACCGTTCGGCCCCGCGCGCAACCACGTCAGGAACAGGAGACGCGCCATGAAGCAGGCTCAACTCGGCGGACTGCAGGTGGGCCGGCTGGGCCTGGGGGCGATGGGAATGTCGGTGGCCTACGCCGGCGCCGGCACCGACGACGCCGAATCGATCCGCACCGTGCACCGCGCCATCGAGCTGGGTGTGACGCTGATCGACACCGCCGAGGTGTACGGCCCCTACGTCAACGAGGAACTGTTGGCCCGAGCGCTGCGCGGGCGGCGCGATCGGGTGGTGCTGGCCACCAAGTTCGGCCTGATCTCGCACACCGGCCGCGACGGCCTGGACAGCAGCCCCGCCAATATCCGTGTCGCCGTGGATGGTTCGCTGCGCCGGCTGGCCACGGACCGCATCGACCTGTACTACCAGCACCGCCTCGACCGCCAAACCCCGATCGAAGACACCGTCGGAGCGCTGGCCGAACTGGTCGCCGCCGGCAAGATCCGGCACATCGGTCTCTCCGAGGTCGGGGTGAATACCATCCGCCGTGCGCACGCGGTGCACCCGATCACCGCCGTCCAATCGGAGTACTCGCTGTGGACCCGCGACCAGGAAGACGAGATACTGCCGGTGCTGCGCGAACTGGGGATCGGGTTCGTCGCCTACTCACCGCTGGGCCGCGGCTTCCTCACCGGCGCTATCCGCTCCGCGCACGAGCTGCCCGACACCGACTACCGCAGGACCAACCCGCGGTTCGCGGAACAGAACTTCGCCCACAACCTGCGCTGCGCCGACGAATTGCGGGACATCGCCGCGGACGTCGGCGCCACGCCGGCCCAGGTCGCGTTGGCCTGGTTGCTGGCGAAAGGCCCCGACATCGTGCCGATCCCGGGCACCAAACGCGTCGCCCGCCTGGAAGAAAACGTCGGGGCCGACGCGCTGGAGCTGACTACCGAGCAGCTGTCCCGGCTGGATCGACTCACGCCGCCGGTGGGCGGCCACCACGCCGACGCGCAGCTGGCGTGGATCGACCGCTGACCGAACCGGTTAGTCGGCGGTCGCCAATGCCGCTGTGCCGTACTTCTTTTCGATCAACGTCCACGGGTCGGCGTAGGGGCCGCGTCCCTCCAGCCGGCGCTGCACGATCAAGATGGTGCGCAGGAGGGGCCGCAGCAGCGGCCCCAGCAGTCGCAGGGCGAGCCGGCTGCGGCCCTGCGATTCGGCCAGCCAGGCCACCGTCTGGCTCCAGTCGTGCTCCTGGAAGTCGAGCAGCTGCTGGGCTTCGGTGGTGTCGTACCAGCCGGTGAAACTCCAGCCCCGGTCGTCGGCCGGGTTGCCGGGCAAACTGGCCGACGGGCCGAGCCGGCCCAGCCGACGGCCTCCATCATGGCGTCCTCCAGTTCGCGCTGGGTGAGCACGTAAGACTCGTTGCCGCCGATGAGCAGCACCTTGCCGGAAATGGTGGCCGCACGATCGACGCCGTTGGCGAAGGCCAGCGCCACGTCCCGCGCATCCACCGCGTGCATCCGGTTGTCGCTGGGCATCGATCGCATCAGCAGCAGGTAGTCGCCGTTGATGGAGGCGTGGGTGTCCGGCGAGATGATCCCGCCGAGCCGGAACAGCGCATACGGCAGCCCGCTGGCCCGGATTGCCGCCTCGGCCAGCACCTTGTCCTGGCCGTATTGGTCGATCGGGTTCACCGGGGTATCCGGGGTGATCCGCTCCGGCTGGCGGTAGGGGTTTCGCGACCCGTAGACCGCGGCGCTGGAGGCCATCAGGAACAGGGGCGGGCGGGGCAGCGCCGTGCAGGCGGCCAACAGGTTCTCGGTGCCGCCGACGTTGACTCGCCGGGCCAGGTCGGGTTTGCGATATGACAGCGGGGAGACCACGGCGGCCAGGTGCACGACGGCGTCGGGCTGGTGGGCGGTGACCAGGTCCCGCACCGCCTCGGCGTCCAGCAGGTCGGTGTAGGCGGGAATCAGCGTGCCGGGATAGCCGCCGGCGGCGAGTTCGGTTGCGACGGCGGCGGTGTTGTCGTTGCGCAGGTCCATCGCGACGACGGTGCGTCCGCGCTGCAGCAGAAGCTGCGTGCAGCGCTTGCCGACCTGTCCGAACGCGCCGGTGACCAGAACGGTGTTGGCGGTCATGGCCGGGTCACCGATCCATCAGGCGGCCGGCGATGGTGCCGATCGCGGCGCGGATCCGGGGGGAGACGTAGATCGAGAAGAGGGGAGTCACGATGTCCTCGCGCAGTCGAGTTAGCTTGGAGCTCTTGATGAACCACTGGCCGTCGATGTTTTCGTAGGTTTCGTGGTAGTGGCCGTAGCCGACCAACGTTATCCCGGGCCCGAAGCGGACGACGTCTTGCAGCGCCCACGTCCCGCGCGCGGTCGTCGCCGAGGTGAGCTCGATCTCGGGGTTGTGCACCTGATGCGCCGTGGGCTGGGTGGCGCGGCCGAGTGCCCGGCGGGTGAAGGCCACGAAGTCGTCGGCGCCGGCGATCACCGCGCCGCCGGCTTCGGAGGTGTCGCTGAGGAAGTCGTCGGTGAAGATCGTCCGCCAGGCCGGCCAGTCCTTGGTGTCCAGGTAGCGGCAGTAGCGCGCCTTGAGTTGCTTGATGGATTCGATCGCCGGCAGGGTGTCGGCGACCGCGCTGTGCGCGCGCTCGGTCATTGCGGCTCGATTCTTCTCGCACGGGTCTGCACGTGACGTTTTCCTGGCGAAGTGTAAACCCGTCAGCCTTTGAAG